>NZ_JAGVRK010000002.1 GCF_018283675.1 Metabacillus flavus | reverse complement strand
GAGAAATCCCGTCGGAAGCAGGGAGGACCATCTCCCAAGGCTAAATACTCCCTAGTGACCGATAGTGAACCAGTACCGTGAGGGAAAGGTGAAAAGCACCCCGGAAGGGGAGTGAAACAGATCCTGAAACCGTGTGCCTACAAGTAGTCAGAGCCCGTTAACGGGTGATGGCGTGCCTTTTGTAGAATGAACCGGCGAGTTACGATTACGTGCAAGGTTAAGTTGAAAAGACGGAGCCGCAGCGAAAGCGAGTCTGAATAGGGCGATTGAGTACGTGGTCGTAGACCCGAAACCAGGTGATCTACCCATGTCCAGGGTGAAGTTCAGGTAACACTGAATGGAGGCCCGAACCCACGCACGTTGAAAAGTGCGGGGATGAGGTGTGGGTAGCGGAGAAATTCCAATCGAACCTGGAGATAGCTGGTTCTCTCCGAAATAGCTTTAGGGCTAGCCTCATAGTAAGAGTCTTGGAGGTAGAGCACTGATTGGACTAGGGGCCCTCATCGGGTTACCGAATTCAGTCAAACTCCGAATGCCAAAGACTTATCCATGGGAGTCAGACTGCGAGTGATAAGATCCGTAGTCGAAAGGGAAACAGCCCAGACCACCAGCTAAGGTCCCCAAGTATCCGTTAAGTGGAAAAGGATGTGGGGTTGCTTAGACAACCAGGATGTTGGCTTAGAAGCAGCCACCATTTAAAGAGTGCGTAATAGCTCACTGGTCGAGTGACCCTGCGCCGAAAATGTACCGGGGCTAAACGGATCACCGAAGCTGTGGACTGTTCTTACGAACAGTGGTAGGAGAGCGTTCTAAGGGCTGAGAAGCCAGACCGGAAGGACTGGTGGAGCGCTTAGAAGTGAGAATGCCGGTATGAGTAGCGAAAGAGGGGTGAGAATCCCCTCCACCGAATGCCTAAGGTTTCCTGAGGAAGGCTCGTCCGCTCAGGGTTAGTCGGGACCTAAGCCGAGGCCGAAAGGCGTAGGCGATGGACAACAGGTTGAGATTCCTGTACCACCTCTTTTCCGTTTGAGCAATGGAGGGACGCAGGAGGATAGGGTAAGCGCGCTGTTGGATATGCGCGTCCAAGCAGGTAGGCTCAAGGGATAGGCAAATCCGTCCCTTGGTTAAGGCTGAGCTGTGATGGCGAGGGAAATTAAGTACCGAAGTTCCTGATTCCACACTGCCTAGAAAAGCTTCTAGCGAGGAAAATGGTGCCCGTACCGCAAACCGACACAGGTAGGCGAGGAGAGAATCCTAAGGTGATCGAGAGAACTCTCGTTAAGGAACTCGGCAAAATGACCCCGTAACTTCGGGAGAAGGGGTGCTCTTTAGGGTGAATAGCCTTGAAGAGCCGCAGTGAATAGGCCCAGGCGACTGTTTAGCAAAAACACAGGTCTCTGCGAAGCCGCAAGGCGAAGTATAGGGGCTGACGCCTGCCCGGTGCTGGAAGGTTAAGAGGAGAGGTTAGCGCAAGCGAAGCTTTGAATTGAAGCCCCAGTAAACGGCGGCCGTAACTATAACGGTCCTAAGGTAGCGAAATTCCTTGTCGGGTAAGTTCCGACCCGCACGAAAGGCGTAACGATCTGGGCACTGTCTCAACGAGAGACTCGGTGAAATTATAGTACCTGTGAAGATGCAGGTTACCCGCGACAGGACGGAAAGACCCCGTGGAGCTTTACTGCAGCCTGATATTGAATTTTGGCACAGCTTGTACAGGATAGGTAGGAGCCTTGGAAACCGGAGCGCCAGCTTCGGTGGAGGCATTGGTGGGATACTACCCTGGCTGTGTTGAACTTCTAACCCGCGGCCCTGATCGGGCCGGGAGACAGTGTCAGGCGGGCAGTTTGACTGGGGCGGTCGCCTCCTAAAATGTAACGGAGGCGCCCAAAGGTTCCCTCAGAATGGTTGGAAATCATTCGCAGAGTGTAAAGGCACAAGGGAGCTTGACTGCGAGACCTACAAGTCGAGCAGGGACGAAAGTCGGGCTTAGTGATCCGGTGGTTCCGCATGGAAGGGCCATCGCTCAACGGATAAAAGCTACCCCGGGGATAACAGGCTTATCTCCCCCAAGAGTCCACATCGACGGGGAGGTTTGGCACCTCGATGTCGGCTCATCGCATCCTGGGGCTGTAGTCGGTCCCAAGGGTTGGGCTGTTCGCCCATTAAAGCGGTACGCGAGCTGGGTTCAGAACGTCGTGAGACAGTTCGGTCCCTATCCGTCGCGGGCGCAGGAAATTTGAGAGGAGCTGTCCTTAGTACGAGAGGACCGGGATGGACGCACCGCTGGTGTACCAGTTGTCTTGCCAAAGGCATCGCTGGGTAGCTATGTGCGGACGGGATAAGTGCTGAAAGCATCTAAGCATGAAGCCCCCCTCAAGATGAGATTTCCCATCGCAAGAGTAAGACCCCTGAAAGATGATCAGGTTGATAGGTTCGAGGTGGAAGCGTGGTGACACGTGCAGCTGACGAATACTAATCGGTCGAGGACTTAACCTTTATTCAAGTAAGGCTGCTTTACTCGTGCAGCAATCGTTATCTAGTTTTGAGAGAGCAAAAAAGATTAAAAAAAGTCTTGATTTCTTCTCCTCAAACTATATAATTAATCTTGTCGCTTTTTAAGAATATGTCTGGTGACTATGGCAAAGAGGTCACACCCGTTCCCATACCGAACACGGAAGTTAAGCTCTTTAGCGCCGATGGTAGTTGGGGGTTTCCCCCTGTGAGAGTAGGACGAGCCATTAGCTCAGTCGGTAGAGCATCTGACTTTTAATCAGAGGGTCGAAGGTTCGAGTCCTTCATGGCTCACCATTTACATTTTAATATGCGGGTGTGGCGGAATTGGCAGACGCACTAGACTTAGGATCTAGCGCCTTACGGCGTGGGGGTTCGACTCCCTTCACCCGCACTTTATTTCACTTAACATGCGGTCGTGGCGGAATGGCAGACGCGCTAGGTTGAGGGCCTAGTGGGGGCAACCCCGTGGAAGTTCGACTCTTCTCGGCCGCACCAAAAAACATTTTTAAAAAAAGTGTTGACAAAAAAATAACGATTTGATATTATATATAAGTCGCCGATGCGCCCGTAGCTCAATTGGATAGAGCATTTGACTACGAATCAAAAGGTTAGAGGTTCGAGTCCTCTCGGGCGCGCCATATAAACTTGCGGTTGCGGGAAGTAGCTCAGCTTGGTAGAGCACTTGGTTTGGGACCAAGGGGTCGCAGGTTCGAATCCTGTCTTCCCGACCAGAAGTATACATATAATAATGCGGGTGTAGTTTAATGGTAAAACCTCAGCCTTCCAAGCTGATGTCGTGGGTTCGATTCCATCACCCGCTCCATTTTTGCAAATGATCTTTGAAAACTAAACAAATCGAAGTGCCAACGTTAATTCAAGAGCAACAAACAAGAGCTAGTCAAACTACTTTTTGGAGAGTTTGATCCTGGCTCAGGACGAACGCTGGCGGCGTGCCTAATACATGCAAGTCGAGCGGACCTCTTCGGAGGTCAGCGGCGGACGGGTGAGTAACACGTGGGCAACCTGCCTGTAAGACTGGGATAACTCCGGGAAACCGGAGCTAATACCGGATAACTTTTCGAACCGCATGGTTCGAAGATAAAAGACGGTTATGCTGTCACTTACAGATGGGCCCGCGGCGCATTAGCTAGTTGGTGAGGTAATGGCTCACCAAGGCGACGATGCGTAGCCGACCTGAGAGGGTGATCGGCCACACTGGGACTGAGACACGGCCCAGACTCCTACGGGAGGCAGCAGTAGGGAATCTTCCGCAATGGACGAAAGTCTGACGGAGCAACGCCGCGTGAGTGATGAAGGTTTTCGGATCGTAAAGCTCTGTTGTTAGGGAAGAACAAGTGCGGGAGTCACTGCCCGCGCCTTGACGGTACCTAACCAGAAAGCCACGGCTAACTACGTGCCAGCAGCCGCGGTAATACGTAGGTGGCAAGCGTTGTCCGGAATTATTGGGCGTAAAGCGCGCGCAGGCGGTCTTTTAAGTCTGATGTGAAAGCCCCCGGCTCAACCGGGGAGGGTCATTGGAAACTGGAGGACTTGAGTACAGAAGAGGAGAGTGGAATTCCACGTGTAGCGGTGAAATGCGTAGAGATGTGGAGGAACACCAGTGGCGAAGGCGACTCTCTGGTCTGTAACTGACGCTGAGGCGCGAAAGCGTGGGGAGCGAACAGGATTAGATACCCTGGTAGTCCACGCCGTAAACGATGAGTGCTAAGTGTTAGAGGGTTTCCGCCCTTTAGTGCTGCAGCTAACGCATTAAGCACTCCGCCTGGGGAGTACGGTCGCAAGACTGAAACTCAAAGGAATTGACGGGGGCCCGCACAAGCGGTGGAGCATGTGGTTTAATTCGAAGCAACGCGAAGAACCTTACCAGGTCTTGACATCCTCTGCCACTTCTAGAGATAGAAGGTTCCCCTTCGGGGGACAGAGTGACAGGTGGTGCATGGTTGTCGTCAGCTCGTGTCGTGAGATGTTGGGTTAAGTCCCGCAACGAGCGCAACCCTTGATCTTAGTTGCCAGCATTCAGTTGGGCACTCTAAGGTGACTGCCGGTGACAAACCGGAGGAAGGTGGGGATGACGTCAAATCATCATGCCCCTTATGACCTGGGCTACACACGTGCTACAATGGATGGTACAAAGGGCTGCAAAACCGCGAGGTTAAGCGAATCCCATAAAACCATTCTCAGTTCGGATTGCAGGCTGCAACTCGCCTGCATGAAGCCGGAATCGCTAGTAATCGCGGATCAGCATGCCGCGGTGAATACGTTCCCGGGCCTTGTACACACCGCCCGTCACACCACGAGAGTTTGCAACACCCGAAGTCGGTGGGGTAACCCGTAAGGGAGCCAGCCGCCTAAGGTGGGGCAGATGATTGGGGTGAAGTCGTAACAAGGTAGCCGTATCGGAAGGTGCGGCTGGATCACCTCCTTTCTAAGGAAGAATTATCAGCACCCATGCGGTGCACAATTAACGGACGCACTTCGATTTTGTTTAGTTTTGAGAGATCATTCTCTCTATAAACTTGTTCTTTGAAAACTAGATAACGATATGAATGTCAAACATTCACACGAGTAAGCAAGTAACCTTACGATTTTCTTCTGCGCTTGCGTATGAAGAGAACATCAAGTCTGAAAACATCTGTTTTCAGCTCTAACGAAGATAACTTCCGTTATCAGGTTAAGTTAGAAAGGGCGCACGGTGGATGCCTTGGCACTAGGAGCCGATGAAGGACGGTACGAACACCGATATGCTTCGGGGAGCTGTAAGTAAGCGTTGATCCGGAGATTTCCGAATGGGGAAACCCGCTGCTCGTAATGGAGCAGCATCCTGATCTGAATACATAGGATCTGGAAGGCAGACCCGGGGAACTGAAACATCTAAGTACCCGGAGGAAGAGAAAGCAATAGCGATTCCCTGAGTAGCGGCGAGCGAAACGGGATTAGCCCAAACCAGAAGGCTTGCCTTCTGGGGTTGTAGGACACTCAACACGGAGTTACAAAGGAACGGGGTAGAAGAAGCGGTCTGGAAAGGCCCGCCAAAGAAGGTAACAGCCCTGTAGTCGAAACTTCGTTCCCTCCTGAGTGGATCCTGAGTACGGCGGGACAC